>DASQFN010000046.1 GCA_035633115.1 Gemmatimonadaceae bacterium
GCATCGCGCACCCATTCGAATGGAAGTTCAGCCGTGCCAACCTGAACGCCCTGATCGCACGCATGCCCTCACGCTACGCCGAGACCCAGCATCTGCAGCTCGCGGCTTGAGGAATACGTGTGTGAACTTCTGGAGTGGACTACTAAGGTCGCGTTGAGCCAATGTACGCGGCTAATCTCAGCCTCGGGAACAAACGACGCGGTGGCATTGTTTTTTGTATTTACCATGTCGGCGATCGAAGTCGTTTCCAGAAACGCATGCTCATATCCCACCCCTTCGGAGACTCCCTCGTAGACCGTTGCAAGGTTAGCGGCGTTTGACGTAAATTGCCGATTGTAGTGCCTCGGCGCTCACCGAAACGGACCCACCTCTGCTCATTAAAACGGACCCAGCCAGTGCGCAGATGTTTGTGCAGTCGGCGCGCGCGGAATTTCCGTGGTTCATCCGTATTTCTCGGTAGAGTTTTAAATCCAACAGGGGGCTCTGCTTGATCGTTGTGCTGCGGGAAGTGGCGCGGTCGGGATTGAACCGCGAAGGTGTAGGGTTATCCACGGCGGCGCCCGCTGCCCCCTCTCAGGCACGGGCGGGCGCCGCGGTGGATAACCCGTATTCAGCGCGGGCTGCTGGGGGTGGTGGTAAAGCTTCTGTGCTTTGGATTATTTTGGATGCGTGGAGCGGTGTCGCGAGGATTTCGGTGGGTGTTCGGCGGCGGGCGACGAGGGCGGCTCGGGACTGCGCAGTGATGGGCCATCGATTCGGATGGTGATGCAACGGTGCTGCAGGCGGTCGAGCAAGGCGTCGACGAGGGGCTTCTTGTTGAACAGCTCGTACCATTCGGGGAGGTCTAAATTCGTTGTAATTATCGTGGAGACGCGGCTATATCTCTGGTCCATCAGACGGAAGAAGGCATTCGATTGCTCGGGCTTGAGGGTCAGGTATCCGAGCTCGTCAATCAACAGGGGCTGGAAGCGCGCGAGTTGGCTGAGGAGCTTGGGGGTCGAACGATCGGCGAGCGAAGCGTAGAGTTCGTCGAGCAGTTCCTGGGCGTTGTAGAAGCGGCCCGCGTGGCCGTTGAGGCAGGCCTCGCGCAACAGGGCAATGGCGATCCCGGTCTTGCCGGTGCCGGGTCGGCCGATGAGCAGTAGATTCTCGTTGCGGCGCAGGAAGTCGAGTCCCGCCAAGGAGCGGATCTGGCCCGGGTCGACACCGGGCTGGCGATCGAAGGGGAAGGAGTCCAAGGTCCAGCGCCATGGCAGTTTGGCCTGAGTCAGGCGGTAGGCCAGGCTCTTCTCGCGCCGGGCGGCTTCTTCCTCGACCAGCAGGCGGCAGAGCAGTTCCGCCGGCGGCGAGCCTTCGCGCTCGGCACGATCCAGTTCGGCATCCAGTGCGCCGTCGATCCCCCGCAGGCGGAGCGTGGCGAGCCGTTGGTGGAGCTGCTCACGCGTCGTCATAGCCATCGATGTTCAGCGCGAAGAAATCCCCGGCGACTTGTTGCAGGATGAGTTTCTCCAGACGCCCCAGATCATACAGACCGAAGTGCGCCGCCTGCCGCACGGCCGCTGCGAAAGCCTCTTTGGGGTAGGTGCGTTTGAGCTCCAGCAGACGCCGCAAGGCCCGTGCAGCGCGGCCGTGGCCGCGCTGCTTGAGGGCCCGAGCGTAGGCCCCAAGCTCGGGATCATCGCGCAGTAGTTGCGCTTCGATTCCCGGGGCGCGGTTCACCCGGACCGGAGTGGGATGGTGTCCAGGCAAAGTACTCCTCGCATCGCGCTGGCCGATCAAGCGCGGATGGGTGGCGACCGGGATACCGCGGTGGTGGATATGGATCTGTGCGGGATGCTTGTAGACCGTCACCGTCTGGCCGACGAGGCGTTCGGGTGTCGAGTAGCGGTTCGAGTCGACCGAGACATACCCATGCAGGTCCACCACCCGATCGAGTAGCTCATAGACCGGTGGCAGCGCGGTGGGCAGCGGTTGCAGGTAAGGCTTCTCGATCAGGTAGGCCGCCTCGGGCGACATACCCAGCACGCGCTTGGGTTTTGCGTTGGCAATCTCGCGGCACCAGGCGAGCGCTTGGCGGTTGAGATCGTCGAAGTCGGTGAAGCTGCGGCCGGGGAGGAAGTTGCCTTCGATGTAGGCGAAGGGGCGCTCGATCCTACCTTTTCGATCAGGATCGCCGACGCGGTGAGCGCGGAAGCCGAACCCGAGCGTGCGGGCGAAGGCTGCCATCTCGGGGGTGATGAGAGCGTTTTCGCCGGCGCCGGCGGCAACCATCACGCTGGTGTTGTCGATCACGCAAGTGGGACAGGCACCGTCCATGAAGCGCACCGCTTCGAGCAGGAATTGCTTGGCTTCAAAGCGGGAATAGCGGGGGTAGTATTGGATGTACAGCCGGCGCGAGTAGGCGAGCACCAGACCGGCACACTGGGCGGTGACGGTCTTGTCCCCGAGGCTCACGCGGTGCGGCGAGGTGTCGTGCTGCATCTCCTGGCCGGGAGCGAAGGTGTATTCGCCGGCGCGCTGTGGCGGAGTGCGCAGCCCCGCTTGCCGGACCCAACGGGTGAGCGTGCTGTAGGAGACCTCAAGATCGTACTCCGCGCTGAGCAGTTGCTGGACGCGCGCCACGTTGCCCTGAGCGCGCTCGAAGACCGCACGTTGCCCTGAGCGCGCTCGAAGACCGATTGCAGATAGGCTAAGGTTATGCCGTCGCTCAACGGCTCCACGGCCGCCGGCAACGGTGCGCGCAGAATCCGGCGGACGGTATTACGCGACAGCTTCAGCAGTCGGCTGATCTCGCGCACACTGCGCGCCTGGGCTTGCAGGGTTCGCACGGCGTTGCAGATCTCGGTCGGGGTCATGGTCGCAGTAGCTCCGAAGGTCGGACTGAAGGGCAATGATGGCGGTGTGCAGGCGGGTGAGCGCCACCATCAGGGATTCGGGCAAGGCCTCCGGGCTAAGCTCCGCCAAGCGCCGACGTAGCCGTGTGATGAGCGCGAGCAATTGCCGAAGATCGGCAGCGCACTGGCCTTCGGGACCTTCGCGCAGGTGCTCGTCGAGGCGCTGCTCATCTCGGGCTTGCAGGGTCTGGATGAACAGACGTGGGTGAGCAACCATTCGCTCGCGGGTGGCGCGCGGGGTGCTCTGGTAATGCTGGAACCAGCAATGCAGTTCCCGTGTAGACAGCGGTGTCGAACCTAGCGCGTCGAGCAGTTGCGCGGCATGCTCGGCGTTGGCGCGCGCCAAGGGTGCCAGCACGCGGGTGGCCGCCCAGGTGGAAACGTCTCCCTTGCGTACGGCCGCGAGTAGGGTATCGGGTAGAGCACAGACGAGCTGCAGGCGTCGGCTGACCCAACTGACATCGCGACCACTGCGGCGAGCGAGTTCGTGCTGGCTCAGGCCTTGGTGGTGGACGAGTTCACGCAGGAGCAGCGCTTCTTCCAGGGCCGCAAACGGGCGGCCGTGGGCACGCGCCAGCACCATCAGCAAGGCCTGAGTGAGATCGCAGGTCCAGGATTCGACGCACGCGGTGTCACGCCCCAGTCGACGCAGCGCCAGGATGCGCCGATAGCCGTCGACCAGGATCAGGCGTTCACTACCGTCCTCCGCGGGTACCGCGATGCAGGGGATGAGTTGGCCGCTTTGTTCGATGGAACGGGCCAGGTGCTCGACCGCCCGCGGCTCCAGCAGACGCGCGTCGGCGAAACGCAGGTCGAGGCGGTGCAGATCGACTTCGCGGGCTCCGTGGGTTGGGGTATCCATGGCGGCCACGGTACCAGCCCGACCCTGGAATACCTATAACGTCCTCTCTTTGCAAGATTACCCTGATGGCTCGTACGGCATTGAAAGGACGGTGATTTCCACCGTCCACGCGTCCATCTTTGCAAGATCCTCACGCCTCACCGGGCTCAACCGGTAAGTGCCTGAGGGCATGGGCGAATCACGCGTTGACACGTCCATCTTTGCAAGCACGCGTTCACGCCGCCGGCTGTCTCGCTCCCGCTGCAGCGCGCGGTTGCGCTCGCCGTACTCCGGATGTGCACGGCGGTACTCTCGCCAGTAGTCGGGATGCCGTTCACCCCAGGCGCGTTGCGCCCTCGCTTGGTTATCTCGGTACTCGGGATCTGTCTGACGACGCTTCTGTTGCCAGCGCCGCCGTCGCTCACGCTGACAGGCGGGCGACAAGCAGTAACACTGTTCGGGGGTTTGCGGACGCGGACGGAACGTCTGCTCGCAGGCAGCGCAACGTTTGCTCTCCATGGACGGGTCTCTCAGGTAGAACCATCCACGCAGCGTCGGCGATAACTCCACCGGCGACCAATGTGCAGTGGCCCCGCGAACGCGGCGGCCGGTAAATCAACCTACTGGGACTGGGTCAGCTTTGGTGAGCACAGGTGGGTCAAATCTCGTGAGCGCCAAGGCGAAGAGGCTTCAAGGTCAACGTCGTGAGATATGCGGACGATTTTGTGGTGACCGGGACATCGAAAGAAGTTCTGGAACGGCAGGTTCGTCCGGCGGTCGAGGCATT